>NZ_JAFNOA010000019.1:0-1995 GCF_026536465.1 Gilliamella sp. B3172
AAGCAGCCGATCAGGGTGTTACTGAAGCAACGCATAATTAAGGTGTTATGTATTGTAAAGATGACAGTGTAGAAAATAGCGAGTTAGCTAAAAAGTATTTTGAACAAGCTTGTGAGCAAAAACTTAAAGAAAGTTGCGATATTCTTCATAAAGGAATCAAATAAACATTATTCATAAGTCAGGCAAATTTGGAATCTGTTCAAAGAACTGTCTTACATATTAAGGCAGTTCTTTTTTTATATAGCCACAAAATGTCATTTATTCTATTAACACAATCACTTTTTTGATATAAATTAGCTTAACAGTGACATTTTAATACGGCTCAATATATTTGGTTTGCGTGTTAGTCATTTTATCAACTCTATAACCCGATACCGATAAGCGATTTAAAAGTGCATTGTCAAGAAGTAATAGATAGTAAGCCCATTTTTGATCTTTTCTTGCCAGCAGGCAAAATAAAAAAATTATTATATTTAAGGAATTTAAGGAAAACTAATGAAAAAAGTACTATTTGTTGTATTAACAGCATTATTATCGACGACGGCTTACGCTAATAATTGCGCGACCTATTTCGAACAAAAAGCTTTTGATCAAGCTTTTATTGCTTGTAACACTGAGGCTGAGCAGGGAGATAAAAATGCTCAGTTTAATTTAGCATTTATGTATTACAACGGCGACGGTGTCGAAGAAAATACTGAAAAAGCGCTATATTGGCTTACTCAGGCAGCGGAACAAGGGGTTTCTGTTGCGCAATATGGTTTATCACGCATGTATGAAGAAGGTGAGGGAGTCGAAGTCGATAAAGAACAAGCACTCTATTGGCTCACTCAAGCAGCGGAAGCCGGATCTGTTCAAGCACAATATGATTTATCCGAAAGGTTTGAACGTGAAAAATGGCTCACTAAAGCAGCAGAGCAAGGATTTGTTGTTGCGCAATATGATTTAGGGCAATATGGTAATAAAGAAAAAGCGCTATATTGGTATACTAAAGCTGAGCAACAAGGGCTTATTTCTGCACAATATGGATTAGCAAACATTTATAACTATGGGCTCGGTGTCGAAGTCAATCAAGAAAAAGCGGTGTATTGGTATACAAAAGCTGCGGAACAAGGGGATGGTTGGGCGCAATTAGAGTTAGCAAAGAGATATGACAAAGGAGACGGTGTTGAGGTCAATAAAGAGAAAGCAGTATATTGGTACACGAAAGCAGCAAAAAAAGGATTTGTTAAGGCGCAATATTATTTAGCAGTTTTGAATAATGAAGGTGACGATGTTATAGCAGAACTACGTGAAAGGTTAGGTAGAAAAATCACTGAACCGGAATATGGAATTGATCAAGCGCAATATCGTTTAGCAGAACTGTATGACAAAGGTGACGGTCTCGAAGTTAATAAAGATAAAACGGTATATTGGCTCAGTAACGCAATGAAAAAAAAGCTTAGTCAAACACAATATCGTTTAGCACATATGTATGACAAAGGTGAAGAGATCGAAGTCGATAAAGAAAAAGCACTATTTTGGTATAAAAAATCTGTAGATAATGGTAACACTGAAGCAATGCATGATTTGGGCGTTATGTATTATAAAGGTGATGGTATTGAAAAAAATAGCGAGTTAGCTAAAGAGTATTTTGAACAAGCTTGTGAGCAAAAATTTAAAGAAAGTTGCGATATCCTTCGTAAAGGAATGAAATAGCCATTATTCACAAGTCACACATATCAGAAATCTGTTAAAAGGATTGTCTTACATATTAAGGCAGTTCTTTTTTTATACAGCCTAAAAATATTATTTATTCTATTAACACAATCACTTTTTTGATATAAATTAGCTTAACAATGACATTTTAATACGGCTCAATATATTTGGTTTGCGTGTTAGTCATTTTATCAACTCTATAACCCGATACCGATAAGCGATTTAAAAGTGCATTGTCAAGAAGTAATAGATAGTAAGCCCATTTTTGATCTTTTCTTGCCAGCAGGCAAAATAAAAAAA
>NZ_JAFNOA010000028.1:0-736 GCF_026536465.1 Gilliamella sp. B3172
GCCCTCGCCCAGCTGGCAGCCGGCCTGGCGATTGCCGCCGGTGGCGGTGATACCGGCGCTGCCGGTGCGGCGATTGCTGCCGGGAAGAATGCGGTTGAGAATAATTATTTAAATTCGTCAGATCATCAGACTAAAGAAAGTCTAAAATATAAAGAAAAAAATGGAACAATAACTGATTCTGAAAAACTTAAATTATTAGAGCTTCAAATAAAAGATGAAAGCACGACAAATGCTTTGTTAGAAGCCTGTGTTGATGCTAATAGTCAGGCATGTGCAACAGAACGCCAAAATGCTTATGATGCATTGAAGACCTACCGACGATATACCTATTTATATCCTGTGGAAACTCAAATAGGTTATCAGGAAATAAACCATTTATTAAAATCAACATCAAAAGAAGCAAATGAATTGCGCAGTATCTATGATGGCGTGGTGTTATCTTTTCAGCGTTGGGGTTACAACGAAGAAGATGCACAAAAAATGGCTGGCTATTATATGGGTAGCATGATGACAGTTCATGGTGTAGTTGGAGCTGGGATTACTCTGCCTAGAATACAAAAAGTATTCGGTAACACCAAGCAGTTGATCGGAAAAACTGCAACAAATGCCGGAAAGGGAACTGCTGTCAACAAACCATTAGACAAAACAGAGTTAGAGCTACAACACGGAAAAGGAAATGTTGAACAAGGTGGTGGAAATTATAAAGAGACTAAGGATAAAATACTTGATAATCAGG
>NZ_JAFNOA010000020.1:0-1981 GCF_026536465.1 Gilliamella sp. B3172
TATCATTGCCTTTCTCTTTCGCCCGCTCAACCGCTTTGGCCGCTTCATACATATCTGCTGCCGTACCGGTTAACGCAATGGTCAGCCCGGATTTCTCATAAGTGTACTGCTCGTTATAGGTGGTTTTGGCATCAAGTGCCTCGATAGCCACCCGCACACCAAATACCGTGCCGCCATTTGTGACATTATTGCCGAATAACTGAATATTTTTTGGAAGTTATCGGAAGAAGATAAAACCGTGATTAAGATATTTTTAGAAAATTTTTTAATCAAGAAGCAGATTAAATTACAAGCTAGGTAATGCGGGTAAAAAAGTAACATAATAGTAACAGGCGACAACCTGCTACTACTACAACTATACGAAATAGTTATTATAATTAAGATGCATTTCTACTCTAAAATCAACCATACACAAAGCACCACAACACAAAGAGTGATTTTATACCGTTGGTTACGTGCCACAAGGCACAAAGCCCAACCCCAGACCGCAACTGACCATTAAAGGCAGGTGGCTGGAGCAATTCGGTTTTTATGTGGGTTGCCCTGTTATCATTAAAGTTGAGCAAAACAAGTTAATTATTGAACTTGATTTACGAATTTAAAATACAATCTAACCAAATATATTTTAAAGAAAGATGGTAAGACTTCGGACTTACCATAAATTAAATATTGGTAATTAAAATTCATAAATTATCATTAATATTAATGAAATGAATTATATATTTATACTTTTATATTACAAAACAAAAATATTAGTTATTCTCCCATTCTTTATATGTAATTTGGATATTAAGATCGGTAGTAAAAAGAAAGTCATTTACTTTTTTTAAAAAATCTAGACATTCTCTTGGTACTTTATACTTAAAACCGATTTCTATCAAAAATTTGTCTCTTCCTTTAGCAGCAGGAAAACTTTCATATACTTCACCACTTTCTATAAATCTGATATAACTATTTATTTTTTCTTGTATCAAAAATAAATGTTTTTCCACTTCCTTATGCCAAGATAAATGATCAGTAAAACCCAAATTTACTATTGATTTATTTTCTTCGGGGATTCCTATCATATCAACTTTATTTAAATCTTCTATAGACATATTAACTATTACCTTCTAGTTATCAGGTCTAACTACTTCTACTTTTATTGGAGGTATTTTGGTTCCCCCTTCAAATCCAGGTTTACCACCACCAATAATTGTACTCCCATTTTTTTCCAAATCCGGAAAACCAACTTTTTGTATAGTCGATCTCTAAATAGCCTTTTTGGCTTCCTAATAAATAGTTATTTATCTTAGATTGATTTGCATCAATCGCTTTGCTTGTAATAGCTTCAGCTGTCCCTCTGTCTGTAAATGAGGATGCTGTTTTTACATTTCCTGTAGACACTCTATTCAATAACTCCGCTTGTGTTTTTCCAACATGTCTGGCAATTAGATGTCCCCCGGCTGCTTCATACTTATTTTGCCATGGAGGCAATTTTTTCATTAGGGCTATTAGCTGCATTTTTAAGCAAGATAAAGGTTTCTGGCTCTTTTGAACATTTGTCTCTTACTAATCGACCTAAAGCATCAATAAAAGACGCTGTGGGATTCAATAAAAATTGCTCAACTAAATTTATTTCTAACTCATCAGGAATAAGCAAGTATAGTTTGCCGCAAACGGAATAAATATAATCTATCGCATCATGATTTTCTGGATTATCTATATGTGAATAACGAATAATGTCAAAATATCCAATTAATATTAGACGCTTTTCTCTTGCTGTAAGTTACTGCTGTTTATAATTTTTTAGCCCATCTAAACCATAATCACTATCATATATAAGGGGTTTAATAAAACCAGCCCGCAGTCCTATTAATATGCTAGTAACATCTTTGCGCTTAGAGCATAAATTACAAATATTATCCATAGATAATTCTTTTAAACTTACAAAAGACTCAAGCCATTACTTCAAGATCACCAACCACTCTTGGTTTGGAAA
>NZ_JAFNOA010000029.1:0-723 GCF_026536465.1 Gilliamella sp. B3172
TACTTCTGAATCGAGGTAAGGGACACTGTCTGGTGGGTAGTTTGACTGGGGCGGTCTCCTCCCAAAGAGTAACGGAGGAGCACGAAGGTTAGCTAATCCTGGTCGGACATCAGGAGGTTAGTGCAATGGCAAAAGCTAGCTTGACTGCGAGAGTGACGGCTCGAGCAGGTACGAAAGTAGGTCATAGTGATCCGGTGGTTCTGAATGGAAGGGCCATCGCTCAACGGATAAAAGGTACTCCGGGGATAACAGGCTGATACCGCCCAAGAGTTCATATCGACGGCGGTGTTTGGCACCTCGATGTCGGCTCATCACATCCTGGGGCTGAAGTAGGTCCCAAGGGTACGGCTGTTCGCCGTTTAAAGTGGTACGCGAGCTGGGTTTAGAACGTCGTGAGACAGTTCGGTCCCTATCTGCCATGGGCGTAGGAAAATTGAGAGGGTTTGCTTCTAGTACGAGAGGACCGAAGTGAACGCACCGCTGGTGTTCGGGTTGTGATGCCAATTGCATTGCCCGGTAGCTACGTGCGGAATAGATAAGTGCTGAAAGCATCTAAGCACGAAACTAGCCTCGAGATGAGTTTTCCCTGAAGAGATTCAGTAAGGTCCGTTTGAGACTAAGACGTAGATAGGTCAGGTGTGTAAGTGTAGTGATACATTGAGCTAACTGATACTAATGAACCGAGAGTCTTAACCTTACAACTCGGAGTTGTTTTGGGTTACG
>NZ_JAFNOA010000021.1:0-1795 GCF_026536465.1 Gilliamella sp. B3172
GAAAATGCATTATGTGGAAGCTTATAGAGTAGGGCGGGACACGTGATATCCTGTCTGAAGATGGGGGGACCATCCTCCAAGGCTAAATACTCCTGATTGACCGATAGTGAACCAGTACCGTGAGGGAAAGGCGAAAAGAACCCCGGGAGGGGAGTGAAATAGACCCTGAAACCGTGTACGTACAATCAGTGGGAGCATGTACCGTTGGGTATGTGTGACTGCGTACCTTTTGTATAATGGGTCAGCGACTTATATTCTGTAGCAAGGTTAACCGAATAGGGGAGCCGAAGGGAAACCGAGTATTAACTGTGCGAAAAGTTGCAGGGTATAGACCCGAAACCCGGTGATCTAGCCATGGGCAGGTTGAAGGTTGGTTAACACTAACTGGAGGACCGAACCGACTAATGTTGAAAAATTAGCGGATGACCTGTGGCTGGGGGTGAAAGGCCAATCAAACCGGGAGATAGCTGGTTCTCCCCGAAAGCTATTTAGGTAGCGCCTCATGAGTAACTGTTGGGGGTAGAGCACTGTTTCGGCTAGGGGGCCATCCCGGCTTACCAACCCGATGCAAACTCCGAATACTGACAAGTTTAATCATGGGAGACACACGGCGGGTGCTAACGTTCGTCGTGAAGAGGGAAACAACCCAGACCGCCAGCTAAGGTCCCGAAGTCATAGTTAAGTGGGAAACGAAGTGGGAAGGCTTAGACAGCTAGGATGTTGGCTTAGAAGCAGCCATCATTTAAAGAAAGCGTAATAGCTCACTAGTCGAGTCGGCCTGCGCGGAAGATGTAACGGGGCTAAAACTATGCACCGAAGCTGCGGCAGTGCACGTAAGTGTATTGGGTAGGGGAGCGTTCTGTAAGCCGTAGAAGGTGTGTTGTGAGGCATGCTGGAGGTATCAGAAGTGCGAATGCTGACATAAGTAACGATAAAGCGGGTGAAAAGCCCGCTCGCCGGAAGACCAAGGGTTCCTGTCCAACGTTAATCGGGGCAGGGTGAGTCGACCCCTAAGGAGAGGCCGAAGGGCGTATCTGATGGGAAACGGGTTAATATTCCCGTACTGGCTGTAACTGCGATGGGGGGACGAAGAAGGCTAGGTTTACCACCTATTGGATGGTGGGTTAAGCGTGTAGGGGTGTGATTAGGCAAATCCGGTCACTGAGACCCTGAGGCGTGATGACGAGCTACTAAGGTAGTGAAGTAATTGATGCCCTGCTTCCAGGAAAATCCTCTAAGCTTCAGGTTACAGTTAATCGTACCCGAAACCGACACAGGTGGTCAGGTAGAGAATACTCAGGCGCTTGAGAGAACTCGGGTGAAGGAACTAGGCAAAATGGTGCCGTAACTTCGGGAGAAGGCACGCTGACGGTAATTGAAATCCCATGCGGACGTAGGTGAAATCAGTCGAAGATACCAGCTGGCTGCAACTGTTTAATAAAAACACAGCACTGTGCAAACACGAAAGTGGACGTATACGGTGTGACGCCTGCCCGGTGCTGGAAGGTTAATTGATGGGGTTATGCGTAAGCAGAAGCTCTTGATCGAAGCCCCAGTAAACGGCGGCCGTAACTATAACGGTCCTAAGGTAGCGAAATTCCTTGTCGGGTAAGTTCCGACCTGCACGAATGGCGTAATGATGGCCAGGCTGTCTCCACCCGAGACTCAGTGAAATTGAAATTGCCGTGAAGATGCGGTGTACCCGTGGCAAGACGGAAAGACCCCGTGAACCTTTACTATAGCTTGACAGTGAACATTGAGCCTTAATGTGTAGGATAGGTGGGAGACTATGAAG
>NZ_JAFNOA010000030.1:0-678 GCF_026536465.1 Gilliamella sp. B3172
CGGCATACGGTTTGGCTAATCTGACCCACAGGCTCTCTTCACCGTTTTTCCAGTTTTTTAAGTCAAAGTTGAATTTGACCCGATATCGACCCTGCGTATCGATATAACCATAAGTGTCATTATCCGGACTGGTGACCCGTGCCGGTAATGTTCCCCCGACTGTCGGCCAGGCTATCGGTTTTGGCCGGTAAGGTTTGAAGGCTTGATACGGTATCGCCGTAAAGCGTAGCTCATAAGCATCGGTGCGGTTACCTTGTCCTTCCACACTTAAAATAATCACGCCGTCATCGATATCAGCCAGCGGGCTGCCTTTTATGTGAATCCGTTGCCCCGGTGCCAGATTGTAGTGGTTGCTGGCGCCGCTGATGATGATTTTTTCACTGATTGCGTGTTCATGACGAATACGTGCATACCATTGTCCGCTTTCAATATGGCGGCTATTATCTTTTTCATCAGCGCTGTCATCATTGTCACTTGCTTGGCTTTCATCATCACCCTGCGCGGTTTTTACGCCATTTGCATTTAAGCCTTTATAGTGCTCAGCATAGCGGTAATCTGTCCCGTAGGTGGTGGTCTCTTTCGGTTGACTGTTGACATCACTGAGTAAACTGGCTTTGGCATCCCGGTAGTTGTAATCCTGCACCCTGACTGAGGACTCGACCACCTGACTGTCTAACC